>JAUSMY010000009.1 GCA_030646035.1 Thermodesulfovibrionia bacterium
TTTTTTAATGCCCAATTCCTTTAGAGCGTTATACCTTCTTTCTCCATCAATAAGTAAATATTTCTCCTCATCAATTTTTTGAACAACCAATGGAACTATTAAGCCAAATGTTTTTATTGATCGCTTTAAATATTCAAAATGTTCATCTTCACTTCTTACATATTGGCCTCTTGGATTTTGAGGGTTTTTTGTAATTTTTGAAATCTCAATTTCATCTAGATGTAAATTTAATATTGATTCCATGTTTTTCCTCTCTTTTTCTATTTGCTTTTTAGATATTTAGAAATAAAATATGTATTCGAGGTTTGTGTGAAATCAAAAGATACTTTTTTGACTTCATGTAATGTGCAATTGATTAGGTCTGCTGAGTCTAAATCAAAAAGTACTATGTTGTGTCCTTTTCCTAGTGAACTTCTATAGCCGATTCCATTAAATCCATTATTTTTAAAGAACTCTGCCAATATTTGCGTTGGAACATAATCGGCTGTGTTTTCATTAATAGTAATTGGTCGTGAAAATGCCCTATCTATGTCCCTCCATACTGCAACTTCTCTTTTTATTGCATCGGGTTCTTTTAAGTATACAGAAGAGTTTTTATCATCAGAGGTGCAATTAATAAGTTTAACATCTTTTGTTAGTTTAAATTGTCCGATTGAAATATATGAGCCAAGCCAAGGCCTTACTTCTGCCATAGCAGTATTATCGTTTGTTGCAAGGTAAAGATATGGAATTCCCTTAGGATTAGCTCTTCCTTCTGAAGCCAAATTATTCAAGGGTTTCATTTTTTCAGGCCCTAAAGGACCTGGGAAGTGATCAATAAGTTGACCTCCTTCATAATAAGGTTCCCAGTCATTACCAAGTTGAGATCGCCATAATATGGAATCTTTTTCGACCGTTTCAGTTCTGGATTTACTGGTTTCTAATATAATTTGAAGAAAAGCTTGGGTTATTGAATCATAAAAAAAACGATTTCGCTTTTTCACATATTGTTCAAAATGATGAAAATCTTGCCATGATTTAAATATTTTTGTTATAGATAATTGTTTTTTGTTATTCATGGCTTCCACATTTCTTTTTCATCCATAATCACACGACGATTATTTTCTGAAATCTTTAGCCCTTCAGATCTTAGAAACGCAGCTCTTTCCAAACAATCATACTCATTCTCTGGGTGTGGAAACCTCCCACCTTTAAGTAATACTCTTATTCTGCCAATACTTTCAGATGAACAGATAGCTTTTGCTAACGCACGAGGCGTTGTATCATTATATGGTGCAAGGGTTCCATGTGTGGTGACTTTCCCTTGTGGAATTCTATCAAGCATTAATTCAAGTTTTTTTCTGTCATAAGCCATACGGCTATACTCCTTTCATAAATATTGAAGTATCATAAGCAATGCAACTCTTTATTATCAAGGAAAAAATATGCGATGAACGTAATAAATAATCAGAGTCACTTGAATAATTGAAGAGTGAATCAATGATATTACAGAGGAACATTGAAAAATAAAGTACGTTAATTACGACAAGTCGTTTTCTTAATCAAAGCATGAAATAAGCATGTTCACTTCCCTTGTTAACTGCTTGAAAAACCTAGTTTATTTCTACTACCTAAGCTTAACTTTATTGTTGTGCTATATAGCAAATGGTCTACCCCCAGCTATAGTGCCACTTTAAGTTAGAGTTTTCCAGTAAATAAAGGCAGGAGATATACTTACCTATAATCGGCATATATATCGGCAATATTGCATACATTAATTTTATATTGACTTACGATAACTAATCGTTTAATATAAATTTATTAAGGATGATAAGCAGGTAATTAAATCGGCAATATAAGATTGATATGACTTCAGCAATAAACAAAATGACGCCTCTTTATCCTGAAAATGCTGAGGAGCTTCACGACCTTGCCCTGTCTGTAATCCAGAAGTCTGCGGCCCTTGGCAGCCGGCAGCATCCTGTCACACTCCGTTCGCTGCATGAGTTACTCCGAATAATTAACAGTTATTATTCCAATCTGATCGAGGGTCATAACACTCATCCATATGATATTGTGCGCGCGATGCAGAAGAAGTATGACACCGAACCGGCAAAGCGTAATCTCCAGTTAGAGAGTGTTGCTCATATTACTGTTCAGAGGGACATGGAAAAAAAATTACAAGACGAGCCTGAGTCCAATATTGCGAGTCATGAATTCCTTTGTTATATACACCGGGAATTTTATATGCAATTGCCTGAGGAGTTTCTGATCGTGAAGGATCCTGATACAGGCCGCGAAAGCAGGGTTGTGCCGGGCGAGCTGCGCACAGAAGCGGTAAAAGTCGGACGGCATATTCCGCCGGAAAGTAGTTCTCTAAATGACCTACTTGATCGGTTCGGAGAATTTTATGCGCCGGAACATCATCATGGTGCGGCAAAGCTCGTTGCAACAGCCGCTGCTCACCATCGATTCATGTGGATACATCCTTTCCTCGACGGCAACGGCCGGGTGGCTCGTCTATTTACAGAGGCATATTTTCATCGGATTCCAGTTCTCGGCTACGGGCTCTGGTCCGTGAGTCGCGGGCTTGCCCGCCGTAACGCTGATTATAAAGCTGCGCTCACCTGGGCGGATGCTCCACGGCGCAATGACCTCGACGGCAGAGGGAATCTGTCGAATGAAGGGCTGATACACTTCTGCCGGTTTTTTCTGGAAGTCTGCCTTGACCAGGTGGAATATATGAGCGACCTGCTGAAGCTCGAAGAACTCATTCAGAGGATCAGGCACTATGTTGACCTTAGAAACAGGGGCATGGTCCTCGGGCCATCGGGCGAAAAGCAGCCTCTTCGGCCAGAGGCATCCGGAATGCTTCAGGAAGTCCTGATACACGGCGTCTCGACGCGGGGTGATGTCATTAAGGCTTCAGGGCTGAAGGAACGCACAGGACGAAGCCTGCTGGGAATTCTTCTTGAGGAAGGATTGCTGGTTTCGGATACTCCGAAGGGAGAGGTTAGGGTAGGGTTTCCTATCCATGCGGCAGGATGGTTTTTCCCGGAGTTGTATCCGACGTCATAGCTATCTTGAACAGATTAACCCCTATGAATTTGAACAGGCTTCATATGGAAGTAACAAACTGACTACAAAAGTGGGGTAAGTCCAGTAAAGAAAAGGATGTTTTAGATGACAATAAATGGCAATTTGGATATGGCGATGTCTGGACACTGCGCTGAACACATGCGCTTCTCTCAGGATCTAAAAGGGGGATATTATGAAAAAGATTAAGATTGGTTATCCAAACATCTTTAAAAGAAGTAATGGCATATGGAATATCCAGTATTCAAGAGATGTGAGGAGATCGATCAGGACGAGGGATGAGTCAATAGCCAGGGCAGTACTGCAGCAGGCGATCAGGAAAATGCTTGACAGTAAGTTATTAAGCATTGAGAAGGTCAAGAGTATAATGCTGGATGACTTTATCCGTGAATATATCGAGAAGCGCGAGCTGATGGATATCGAGCCGCGGACTGTTGACAATGACCGCCTGGCATTCAGGCGCTTTAGAGAGATTGTCGGCAATCAGAGGCTCCGGAAGATAGACCGTGCTGATGTTGATAGATTTAAGCTCAGCCTCTTAAGGGAAGGACGTGCAAAAGGCTATATCAACTCCCTGCTCCGGTCTCTTACAACAGGTTTCAACTATGCCGTGAAAGAAGCAGGGTATATTTCATATAATCCATTCATTAAAAAGAACCGGCACGACAATGTGCTATTCAAGATGGATGAGCAGCTCCCGAAGTTCATATCACCTGAGAATATTGAGAGGATATTTGATGCTATCAGCAGTAAAGACTTGGTTCTGTTTTGCGACAACAGCGGGTTTTGGCATATCAATGATTCAGGAAAAGATATCCCGCTCGGGCCCAAGAAGGAGTTCCGGGCCCAAGAGTTCTTAAGGGATGAGAAGGCGCGCCGCGATGATTTTTATCTGGCAGTGAAGATATATCTCTATACCGGGATGCGGCGTTCAGAGCTTATAAGGCTGAATAGGCAGGACATAGACCTGCGCAACGGCCTTATCTATATCAGAGACACAAAGAGCAAGAAGGACAGGGCTGTGCCTATTCATGACGACCTGAGGCTTCTCCTTGAGAATGTACACGAAGGCATAGGCAAGCTCTTCCCGCGCTGGAGCTCGGCAGACGTGATGACAGCGCTCTTCAGGAAGTACGCAGACAAAGCAGGGGTATCAGCGACCCTGCATCATCTGAGGCATTCATTCGGCAGCTACCTCTCTATGGCTGGAGAGGATATTAATAAAATCCAGAAGCTGATGGGACACAGTGACATCAAGACAACGCAGATCTATGCGAAGGTCAACACAGAGTCACTACGGAGTACCATCGGTAAACTGAACTACGGGAAGTAGGAGAACGATTGATACCAAATTACGCCTGCTCACATAGGCACATCTTTAGAGAGGGCGTCCCCTTTACAGAGCAGCTGCGCACAAAGTGCGCACACTCACCACTTAAGTCCTTGTTTTTTATAACAGGTATGACAGAATCAGAATATGAGAGAGATCAAGAGATGGTCAGTAAAAGAAGATCATGAGGAGAAGTTTGAGATCTTCAAAAAGAGGTTGAAATAACCTCGGGCCTCCAAAAGTATCGCGTCATCCAGCAGCCATTCTTTAACTGTTGTCACTGTCGTCAGAGTGTCGCCGCTGTGTAGATACCTCGTTTGCACTATAAAAGCAATAGGAAAATGTCGTCATAATATTTCTTGTTAAAACTCAATAACTCTGCAACTGTTGATTATTAAAATAAAAAAACACTATTGTCCTATAGAAAATAATGTTGTCATTTTGTAGTCACCCGCTCTTTCTTGCAATTTACGCGTTTATTTAATACCATAATATATGGTAGCAGTACCAAATATTATGGTAATGGAGAGAGCATGTTAGAGTCCCTGTTTGGAAACATAACAATAGAGAAGATATTCTTCTTCATCAACACATATGGAGAAGGCTATCCGCTTGGGATGGCCAAGACCTTTGATCTGCCGGTCAACAGGATCCAGCAGCAGCTCAAGAGGCTGGAGGAAGGTGGCATAGTAGTAAGCCGTCTTGCCGGAAGGGTGAGGCTTTATACGTTTAACCCGAGATACCCTTTTCTTAATGAACTTAAGGCTCTCATATCAAAGGCCTATGATTTCTTTCCAGAAAATGAGAAGGAAAAGTACTACCGCCAGCGTACCAGGCCTAGAAGGGCGGGCAAACCGCTATGAAGATTGATTGGAAGAAGATAGATATCAAGACACTGGCCGCTCTGGTAAGTGAAAAGCTGAAGGATAATGGCATCGACGCCATTCTGGTCGGTGGTGCGTGTGTATCTATTTATACCAGAAACATCTATATGTCATATGATCTTGATTTTGTATCTTATGCACCCCTTAAAGAGATAGCAGTGGCACTTAAGGAGCTTGGTTTCACGCAAGAGGGTTCAAGACACTTTATAAGAAAAGATTGCCCGTTATTTGTTGAATTTGTCTCACCGCCTGCAGCTATCGGCGATGAACCTGTAAAAAAGACGGATAATATCAAAACTAAATATGGTACGGTCTCGTTATTTACCCCGACTGACTGTGTGAAGGATAGGCTTGCAGCATTTTACCACTGGAATGATCCTCAGTCACTTGAACAGGCGCTAATGGTGGCAAAGGCTCAGAAGGTGAATATGAGAGAGATCAAAAGATGGTCAGTAAAAGAAGATCATGAGGAGAAGTTTGAGATCTTCAAAAAGAGGTTGAAATAACCTCGGGGCTCCAAAAGTATCGCGTCATCCAGCGGCCATTCTTTAACTGTCGTCACTGTCGTCAGAGTGTCGCCGCTGTGATGGGTAAAATCTACAAATGTCGTCATTTTGTCGTCACTTTTACCACATCATACGGAAAATCGGGGAAAATGAAGTAAAGCTGAGAATCCGATTTACTTTTTAAAATCAATAAATTAGGTGTAACCCTAGGCCAGGACCCAATTTTCTAAAAACCGCCTGAAAAAACTGAAGGAGGGACCGTGCTGGTGAAAGACATTTATCCAGGAACAAACAGTGAGTCTCCTGGATATCTTACCAATGTCAACGGCGTGCTGTATTTTGAGGCTGATGAAGGAACTAATGGGATTGAACTCTGGAAGAGCGATGGGACAGCAGCAGGGACTGTGCTGGTTAAAGACATCTATCCCGGCGCAAACGGTTCGTGGGCGCAAAATCTTACTAATGTCAACGGCGTGCTGTATTTTATGGCCTATGATGGAACTCATGGGATTGAACTTTGGAAGAGCGACGGGACAGCAGAAGGGACTTTGTTGGTTAAGGATATCAATCTTGCCACAAACGATTCGAGACCGCATAATCTGACCGATGTAAACGGGGTGCTGTATTTTACGGCTGATGACCTAACTGACGGAACTGAACTGTGGAAGAGCGATGGGACAGCAGCAGGGACCTTGCTGGTTAAGGACATCAATCCCGGTTCTATCGGTTCTTTAAGTGATTTCCCTCCTGTATATCTAGTCAATGTCAATGGTGTGCTGTATTTTACAGCTGATGACGGGACTAACGGGATTGAACTGTGGAAGAGCGTCGGGACAGCAGAGGGAACCGTGCTCATAAAGGACATCAGGATCAATGGTACAGGGAGTTCAAGGCCCGAATATCTTACTGATTTTCAAGGTGTGCTGTATTTTAATGCCAATGACGGAACTAACGGAACGGAACTGTGGAAGAGCAACGGGACAGCATCAGGGACTGTGCGGGTTGAGGATATAAATCCCGGCGCAAACGGTTCGGGCCCTTCATCCCTGACTGTTGTTAACAGCAAGCTGTATTTTGCAGCCAATGACGGGACGAACGGGAATGAGCTGTGGAAGAGCAGCGGGGCAGCATCAGGGACTGTGCTGGTAAAGGATATCTATCCCGGAGCAAGCGGTTCGTCTCTGATGTATTTTACCAATGTCAACGGAGTGTTGTATTTTACGGCCAATGATGGGACTAATGGGAGGGAGCTTTGGAAGAGCAATGGGACAGCAGCAGGGACTGTAATGGTTAAAGATATTTATCCCGGGGCTGGCAGTTCGAACCCGTTTAATTTGGCCAATGTAAATGGGGTACTGTATTTTGTGGCCGATGACGGAATAAACGGTGATGAACTTTGGAAGAGTGACGGGACAACAGAGGGTACACTGCTGGTGAAGGACATTTATTCAGGGACAAGTACTTTTTTATATCCGCAATGGCTGACTGATTTCAACGGTGTGCTGTATTTTAAGGCTGATGACGGAACTAACGGGTATGAGCTGTGGAAGAGTGATGGGACTGAGGGAGGCACTGTAATGGTGAAGGACATTTATCCCGGCTCTGGCAGTTCAGTTCCCTCATATCTGATAAATATGAACGGTGTGCTGTATTTTGCAGCCAGTGATGGAACTCATGGGTCTGAGCTGTGGAAGAGTGATGGGACTGAGGGAGGCACTGTAATGGTGAAGGATATCCATCCAACAGCCGATTCGAGTCCGCGATATCTGGTCAATGTCAACGGAGTACTGTATTTTACGGCTGATGACCCCTGGCTGGGATCAGAGTTGTTTGCTTTGAATACTACAACCATGTCTGATGTGACGCCCCCTGTAACAACTGCGACTCCTTCATCCGGGTCTACTCAGTACGTATCTCTCACTTGTGATGACGGCGGTGGCTCAGGATGCGCAGGTATTTTCTATACACTTGACGTTTCAAATCCTACGGTATATTCACAGCCCTACACAGGCCTGGTAAGCATCACTGATACAACAATTCTCAGGTATTTTGCCATTGATGTAGCCGGTAATATGGAAGCTGTGCATACAGGTCTTTATACTCCATGTCCGCTTTGGTATCAGGATACCGACGGTGACAGTTATGGAGATCCATTGAATTCAATTCAAGCATGTTCTCAACCATTAGGCTATGTAATAGATAATACAGATTGTGATGATACAAACCCTGCAATCAATCCACTTACATACTGGTATCCTGATGCTGACGGAGATAGCTATGGAAATTCATCTGTAGCAATTCAAGACTGTTCTCAACCCGTTGGCTTTGTGTTAAATATGACTGATTCTGACGATAGTGACCCAAATATTCATCCTGGAGGCCCTTCTTTAAGAGTGTCTGGTTCAATTACCACTTACTATTTCTCTTTACAGGATGCGTATGATGCGGCGATAGTAGGAGATATAATCCAAATACAGACAAGCAGCTTTACTGAAGATTTGTATATAGATTTAAACAAGTCTGTTACTCTGCGAGGCGGTTATAATAGTAATTTCAATGCAACCACCGGCAAAACGGTAATAAACGGCAATGTGACCATAAGTGACGGTGTCGTAACAATGGAAAATATCATAATCCAGTGACGAAATGAGCCATGCTTTTCTTGTCTACTATACAAAACAAGCAGGCAAGTTGAAGTAAGTAGGCAGTGACTAAGAGGTAACTCATTGAAATCAAATGGAGCCACCGAGCGGAATCGAACCGCTGACCTGCTGATTACGAATCAGCTGCTCTACCAACTGAGCTACGGTGGCGCTTCTCTGAAAAGAGGCTTTATATTCTATACCAGAAATACGATTTATTGCCACAGCAGTATTGAAGATCTTTGGCAGGGCATAAGTCAGGAGCGGGCATGGAACTGATGATGTTGATTATCATGGATATGTATGCCGGTGAGCCTGGAATATCAGAACATCAAAAGGCTAAATTCCTTTTGATATCCTCTCTTCTTCTTCCTGCTCGGTCTTGCAGTCAACGCATAAAGTAGTAACAGGCCTTGCCTGAAGGCGCTTGATGCCTATCTCCTCACCGCAGGCTTCGCAATACCCGTAGACCTTGCTCTTGATGCGGTCTATGGTCTGGTCTATCTTTTTAAGAAGCCCTCTGTCCCTGTCCCTGAGCCTGAGCATGAAGTTCCTGTCAGTCTCTGCGGTTGCCTGGTCTCCCATGTCAGGGTAGTTAAGCTCCCCGGGGAGGATATGAAGTGTTTCTGAAGCCTCTTTGAGCAGGGATTCTTTCTGGATCTGGAGGTTATGCTGTATATCAAGTATGGCTTTTTCTCTGTTTGTCGGCGCCGGTTTTTTACCGGATCCTTTTTTTACCGCAGGCGTTTTGACAGCAGCCTTCTTGACCGGCTTTGCTGCGGCCTTCTTAACTACTGCCTTTTTTACTGCTGTCTTCTTTTTAACCGCAGCCTTCTTCTTCACAGGAGAGGTAGCTTTCTTTTTAGGTATGGTTTTCTTTATAACAGCCTTTTTCTTAGCTGTCTTTTTAGCTGTATTTTTTTTGACCGGTTTCTTTGCCATTTTTAATATGCCTCCGAATTCAGCATGATATTTGTTTAAGAACAGCATGTACGATAACAAATTTATTTTTTCTAGTCAAACATTATAAAAGATAGTTAGCTGAGCATGCTTGACAAAGATTATGTATTGCGATAACTTACAATTCAAGTCTGAGTCCCACTATATAAAGGAATACTATTTTGCTCATGAATGATGCCCTTCTTTCTGTTGAAGACCTCAGTGTATCTTTTTCAACGGATGCCGGACATATTAAGACAGTTGACGGAGTTACATTCAGTGTCGCGCAGGAAGATACCGTAAGTATTGTCGGTGAAAGCGGGTCAGGCAAGACATTGACCGCGCTCTCGATAATGAACCTTCTGCCGTCCAATGCCGCGTTCTCAGGCAGGGTGGTATTTAAGGGCGATGAGATATCTTCATGGAGTGAAGACCGGATGCGCGGCATAAGGGGCAGGGATATCGCAATGGTATTCCAGGAGCCTATGACATTTCTTAACCCTGTCTTTACTGTAGGCTACCAGGTCGCTGAGGCGCTCACAACGCATATTGATATCTCCATGCGGGATGCCATGTCTCAAGCGGTGGAGCTTTTGAGAAAGGTTAATATCCCGTCTCCTGAATTAAGGATAAAGGAATACCCGCACCAGATGAGCGGCGGCATGAGGCAGAGGGCGATGATAGCAATGGCTATAGCATGTAACCCCTCGCTCATTATCGCGGACGAACCGACCACTGCGCTTGATGTCACGATACAGGCTCAGATACTTGAGCTGCTCGGCAGGCTGAAAGAGAGCAACAAAATGTCGCTTCTCCTTATAACTCATGACCTCGGGATAGTTGCTGAATGGGCATCAAGGGTTGTTGTGATGTATGCAGGAAGAATAGTTGAGAACGCGCCTGTCAGAGATATTTTTCTTAATCCGAGGCATCCATATACGATCGGGCTTCTTGAATCACTTCCGGGGAAGAAGGGCGAGAAGCTGAATCCGATACCCGGGCAGGTGCCTGCGCTTGACGCGCTTCCTTCAGGATGTAAATTTTCAACACGATGCAGATATGTCTTAAAAGAATGCCTTCAGAAGGAACCCGGGCTTATTCCCGCTGGAAGCCCCGGCCATCTCAGCAGGTGCATAAGGGCGATGGAACTCTAATGGAACTGCTGAAGCTTGAGAACATAAAAAAATCCTTCCCCATAAAGGGCAAGCGCTTTGTTAAGGCTGTAGATGACGTCAGCTTCTCTGTATCAAAGGGCGAGGTCTTCGGACTTGTCGGCGAGAGCGGCTGCGGCAAGTCTACTGTTGCTAAATTGATCCTGCGCCTTATCGAGCCTACTGAAGGGAAGGTCTATTTTAACGGGATCGATGTGGTTACTGCCGGGAGCAGGGAACTCTCAAAGATAAGAAAGGGGCTTCAGATAATATTTCAGGACCCGCTTGCCTCCCTTAATCCGAGAAAGAATATCATTGATGCCGTTGGTGAGGCTCTTATCATTAACAGGATAGTAAGCAGAGGGGATGTTAAAGAGCGTGTTGTGCATCTCCTTGAAAAGGTCGGTATCGATCCGGACGCGCTTTACAGGTATCCCCATGAATTCAGCGGCGGCCAGAGGCAGAGGATATGCATAGCCAGGGCGCTTGCTGTTGAGCCCCTGCTTCTGGTTGCGGATGAGGCGCTTTCAGCGCTTGACGTATCGATACAGGCGCAGATAATGAACCTGATGGAAGACCTTCGGAAAGATTCAGGGTTATCATATGTCTTTATCAGCCACAACCTGCTTGTGATAGAGCACTTCAGCGACAGGGTGGCGGTGATGTATCTCGGCAAGATAATTGAGCTCTCAAAGACAGATGAGCTTTTTGAGAAACCACTGCATCCTTATACCGAAGCGCTTCTTTCAGCAGTACCCAAGCCTGAGGTTTCAGAGAAGAAGGAGAGGATAATCCTTGAGGGCGATGTGCCGAGCCCAGTGAATATCCCGTCAGGCTGTCCGTTCCATCCGCGATGCCACAAAAGGTTCGGGCTGTGTGATAAGGAGATCCCGGTGCTTAAAGATCAGGGCAACGGCAGGCTGGTCTCGTGCCATTTGTGGGGATAGAAAAGTTAATTCAAAATTTTATGGAGGTACATAATGCTGTTAGGTGTTAATGTTGATCATGTTGCAACTTTGAGAGAGGCGAGGAAGGGGGAATACCCTGATCCTGTTATCGCTGCAAACCATGCCATTAAGGGCGGGGCAGACGGTATTACCGTGCATCTCAGGGAGGACAGGAGGCACATACAGGACAGGGACCTGAAGATCCTGGTGAATAGCATCAATGTCGAGCTTAACCTTGAGATGGCTGCGACTGATGAGATGATAGGTATTGCGATAAAGCTGAGGCCTGACATGGTGACGCTTGTGCCTGAAAAGAGGCAGGAGCTTACGACAGAAGGGGGGCTTGACCTTGTGAAGGGCAAAAAGAAGATACAGAAAGCGATAGACACGATACAGGCAGCAGGCATACCTGTAAGCCTCTTTATCAATCCGTCAGAGGCTGATGTGGCTGCCTCAGAGGGTATGGGCGCGGCAATGGTCGAGATACATACCGGCCGTTATGCCGATGCAAAGGGAAGGCAAAGAACTCTTGAACTCAAGAGGGTAAAGGATGCGGTTAAGAAAGGGCTTGAGCTCGGCCTCTTTGTCAATGCAGGCCATGGGCTGAACTCCGGGAATGTGAAGAGCATCGCGGCGATCAAAGGCATAAGAGCGCTTTACATAGGCCACGGCATTATATCGGATTCAGTATTTGTCGGGCTTGAGAAGGCGGTAAGAGAGATGAAGAAACTGATAAAGGAGAGCAGTAAAGTAGCCTGCTCATAAACTATGATCTACGGAATCGGAATAGACCTGGTCAAGGTTGACAGGATGAAAGAGGTCTCGGAGAAGTGGCAGGAGAGGTTTTATAAAAGAGTCTTCACTGACAGTGAGGTAGCTTATTGCCGTGAGAAGGGTAACCCGTATCTTTCTCTTGCCGTCCGTTTTGCAGCCAAGGAGGCTGTTATAAAGGCCATCGGTTCAAGGGCGTTAATTGACCTGACGGATATCGAGGTTGTTAACAGCGATACGGGCAAACCTTATATAAAGATAGAAGGGAAGCTCAAGGAATTCTTTCAGGATAACGGCATCAAACACTGTCACCTTTCACTGAGTCACGAGAGAGAGTACGGCATCGCATCAGTTGTGCTGGAAAGTTGAAAAATAGCCATGATCAAGGTTGCGACCGCGCATGAGATGATGGAGATTGACCGGGCTGCCATAAACAGATACGGCATTGCCGGCATAGAGCTTATGGAGCGGGCTGGGCTTGCCTGTGTTGATAAGATAAATCAGATGTATAGCTATGAAACTGCCTATGTTCTGTGCGGTGGCGGCAACAACGGCGGAGACGGATTTGTCATAGCACGGATTCTTAATGGCGAAGGCAGAAATGTAAAGGCATTTCTCGCTGTTCCGGCATCAAAGCTCAAAGGCGATGCAAAGACAAATTACATCAGGGCGAAGAAAGCGGGCGTTCAAATCTTTCCTATCAGTAAATTTTTAACAAGTCACTCATCACATATCACGCGTCACAACCTCATCATTGACGCGCTATTCGGCACAGGGCTAAGCAAGGAAATTAAGTCACCGCTTTCCGGTGTTATAAATAAGGTGAACAGCCTCTCATCACCTGTGCTCTCTGTTGATATCCCATCAGGCATATCTTCAGACACAGGGCAGATCATGGGCTGTGCGGTGAAGGCTGATCACACAGTGACCTTCGGGCTTCCAAAGAGAGGCCACTTGCTTTATCCGGGCGCTGAATATACAGGCAGGCTTTCTATCGCAGACATTGGTTTTCCTCAGAAGTTGTTAACTTCCTCAAAGATAAAGGCCAACCTCATTCAAAAAGCTGACGCGCTTTCACTTATGCCGCAAAGGCCTAAAGACTCTCACAAGGGAACCTACGGACATGTTCTTATAATCGCAGGATCAAGGGGCAAGACAGGCGCAGCTCTCATGACGGCAAAGGCGTGTTTGAGAACAGGCGCAGGGCTTGTCACTATCGGGATACCTGATTCTCTTGTGGATACATTTCAGGCAAGGGTGACTGAGGAGATGATACTGCCTCTGCCTGATAAAGGCAACGGCACACTCTCATCTGCCGCAGTTCCGGTCATTCTTAAATTCTTAGAGAAGAGAGGCACTGTACTGGCAATTGGGCCGGGCATATCAAATGATAAAGAGATATCAGCGCTTGTATGCGAGCTTATCATAAGGTCGCATGTTCCGATAGTCATAGATGCTGACGGATTAAACGCTATCGCAGGTAAGACATCCATCTTGAAGAGGTCAGGCGCGCCTGTTATTCTCACACCTCATTCAGGAGAGATGGCAAGGCTCTTAAATCGCAAGGCAGAAAAATTAAAGGAAGACAGAATTAATACAGCTATCTCTTTTGCGAAGAAGACAAAGGCATATCTTGTTCTTAAAGGAGCGCCGACCGTTATTGCTGCTCCTTCAGGTGATGCGTTCATTAACTCAACAGGCAATCCCGGCATGTCCACCGCAGGGGCAGGAGATGTTCTTACGGGCATGATATCAGCCTTTCTTGCTCAGGGATTGAACCCGCAGAAAGCATCTATCCTTGGTGTATACATGCACGGCAATGCAGGTGATATCGCTGCCGAGAAGAAGGGGGAACATTCACTTATCGCATCTGATATCATAAAAGCGATACCTTCGGCCTTCAGGTCAATATTTAAATAATTAAAATGAAGAACTTTATATTGCCTTCAAACATCGCATTGCCGGAGGTCATGGCATTCTTTTCAACCAAGACCGCATCAGATATAAGCATTGAAAAGTTATTGCTTGAGGAGTTGTGTATTGAGGCTGATATATATATCCCCATACAGAAACATACTGACAAGGTGCATGTGCTTAAGTCAGGCATGGAACGTGTGATCGCCGATGCAGTAATAACATCGAGAAAGAATGTTCTGATCGGGATAAAGGTGGCAGACTGTGTCCCAATACTTCTGTGTGATAAGAAGATCGGAGTTATTGGCGCGGTTCACGCAGGCTGGAGAGGCACAGCATCCGGCATACTGAAACGCTCTATCGAAACGATGCAGAGAGAGTTCAATTCACTTCCTGAAAATATCATGGCAGCGATAGGCCCGAGCATAAAGGGCTGTTCTTATGAGGTTGATGATAATGTCATGAAGGCTGTCAGGTCTGCTTCTGGTGACGGCGGTTATATTAAAGAGGCCGGTGAAAAATATTTTATCGACCTTGCCCATGCCAACAGGCTTCAGGCGGTATCATCAGGAGTGCCTGAGCAGAACATCTGGCTTTCGGATGAATGCACATTCTGCAATGCCGAGAAGTTCCACTCGTACAGGCATTCAGGCGAAAATGCAGGGCGGCAGGGCGGTTTTATTATGATGTGGTAAAATATTAAACAACTGGAATGACAAAATATGAAATTGTACTATCTAACTATATTGGAGGCTGAATGCTTAAAGTAAAAGATTTCATGACCAGAGATGTCATAACGATAAATCCCGATGCAACTGTTGAAGCGCTTGCGAGGCTCCTGATAGAGCATAAGTTCAGCGGCGTGCCGGTTGTGGATGAAAACAAGAACCTTGTTGGGATAGTCACTGAGAATGACCTCATCAGCAAGAACAAGAGGCTTCACATCCCGACCATCATCAGGCTGTTTGACGCGTACATCATGCTCGGCTCCGGCAAGATGGAGGATGAGATAAAGAAGATGGCAGCTACAACCGTTGATGAGATATGTGTAAAAGATGTCGTATCCGTAACCGAGGAGACGACTCTGGAAGAGGCTGCCACTATAATGTCTGAGAAGAGTATCCATCTCCTGCCTGTGCTGAGAGGCAAGGCTGTTGTGGGTATCGTCGGCAAGGCGAACCTTGTTGGTGCGATGACAGGTGATAGTTCAAAGTAACAGCGATGCAGAGACAAGAGAGATAGGCCGCAGAATAGGGGAGAGGCTGAAGCCCGGCGATGTGGTCTGTCTTTACGGCGAGCTCGGCGCAGGCAAGACAACTATGGTGAAGGGCATCGCTTCTGTCTTCGGCATTATGGAGCGGGATGTTACCAGCCCGAGTTTCACTATTATAATCGAGCATGAAGGCGAAGTTCCGTTTAACCATGTTGACCTTTACAGGCTCTCTGAGAATGATGTGGCAGATCTCGGCCTGCATGAATATTTCAACAGGAAGAGCATATCTGTTATAGAGTGGGCTGAGAGGGCTGTGAGAGAGATACCTGATGATGCCATAAAGGTCAGGCTCAGCTACTCAGGCGAAGACAGAAGAGATATATTGATAGAGGGAATTACGATATGAAGAATGTTGGGATAATCGCAAAGAAGGGTGTTCCTGAGGCTATAGACGCTGTGAGGGATGTGCTGCAGTGGCTCAAGGCCGGGAAGTACAAGGTCGCTATTGATCCTGTGACAGCCGCAGCCCTGAAGATGAAGGGATGCCCCATAGAGAAACTTCCCTCAAGGTCTGACATTATCCTGGTCTTCGGTGGAGACGGCACACTCCTGAGCGCTGCGAGGCTCGTCGGCAGTAAGGGCGTTCCGATCCTCGGCATAAACCTCGGCAATCTCGGATTTATTACAGAGCTTGGCAGGGATGAGATACTTTTGAATATTGACAAGGTCTTTTCAGGCAAGTACAAGCTTGAGGAGAGGATACGGATCTCTGCTGATGTTTATCGCAAGGGCAAAAAGATATCTCAATACAGCGCGCTTAATGATGTGGTCCTGAATAAGAGCGCGCTTGCAAGGATGTTCGAACTGGACATACTCATCAACAAACAGTATGTAACAACATTCAGAGCGGACGGGCTGATCGTATCTACGCCTACGGGTTCTACCGCTCATTCACTCTCAGCAGGCGGGCCTGTGCTGTACCCGACGGTTGAATCATTTCTGATGACGCCTATCTGTCCGCATACACTCACAAGCAGGCCACTTGTGATACCTGATAATTTTGTTCTTGAGGCGATAGTAAAGTCTGGCGATAATGTGTATCTCACTGTTGACGGCCAGGTCGGCCTTCCTCTAAAGGTCAACGACAGCATCAGGATACGTAAGGCTGATTTCACCACAAAGTTCATTCATCTGCAGGACAGGGATTATTTTTATATACTCAGGTCAAAGATGAAGTGGGGGGAATAAAAAAGAGTTAAGAGTTAAAAACCTATGACAACTAAGAATGAAATTATCAGAGAGATGAAGAATGCGATGGAGTTCTATAAAGAGCTCGGGTTCGAGTATCTTCCTGTTAAGAGTATAGACCTCTCCATGCGTCGCAATGTTATCGCTGAAAAAAAGGCTGAATATCGTTCTGCTCCTGCTGCTGCATCTTCAAACAAAGAAGAGATGTTGAAGCTGCTGAGAGAGGAGATTGGGGATTGCAGGCGCTGCAAGCTTTGTGAAGGCAGGACGAATATCGTATTCGGTGAAGGCAGCGCGGATGCGAGGCTTATGTTCATAGGCGAGGGGCCGGGTAAGGATGAGGATATGCAGGCAAGGCCTTTTGTTGGTGAGGCAGGGCAGATACTTAACAACCTTATAACTAAAAGAGGATGGAAGCGCGAAGAGGTTTACATCGCAAATATCGTGAAATGCAGGCCTCCCGGCAACAGGGCGCCGGAAGATGATGAGATTGCGGCATGTATGCCTTTTGTGCAAAAGCAGATAGAGATAATAAAACCAAAAGTGATAATGAGCCTCGGGAATGTGGCTACGCAGTCGCTTCTCAGGATCAAGATCCCGATAAGCAAAGCAAGAGGGAATTTCTACTCTTATGAAGATATCCCTGTCATGCCGACATTTCATCCTGCGTATTTCTTGAGAAATCCAAAAGAGAAACACCTTACCTGGGATGATTCGGCAAAGGTGCTTGAAAAACTGAAAAGCGAAGAGGAGGGTTAAATGAAAAGACTCTGGGCGCCGTGGAGAATGGAATATATACTGGATGATCACAAACTTGATACCTGCCTCTTTTGTCACATATCACAGGCAAAGAAGATAAACGATAAGAAGAATCTGATCTTATACAGAAGCGAGTACTGTTTTGTCATGCTTAATAAATATCCCTACAACAGCGGACACCTTATGGTCGTTCCATACTTTCATACACCTTCTTTTGACGGGCTTTCAGATGAGGCGCTCTTTGATTTCATAAAGACGATCGACAGGTCTGTGAATGTCCTTAAGAAGGCGCTCAATCCCGACGGCTTTAACCTCGGCCTTAACTTCGGCAAGGTCGCCGGAGCAGGCATGGGCTCGCACATGCACAAGCATATCATCCCCCGGTGGACAGGCGACACAGACACCATGCCGCTCATATCAGAAACAAGGGTCATGCCCGAGCACCTGATGGCGACCTATGCAAAGCTGAGCAAGGCATTTAAGAAGTAGTTCTTTGTATTGTGCCGATGCAGATCGAAATCTCTGAGATCATAAGATCACGAAGAAAGACCATTGCGGTCGAGGTGCGTGGGGATGCTTCTATCATAGTACGCTCGCCCGGCTGGGTATCTGAAAAGGTCATCAAGAATTTTGTAGAGGCAAAGAGCGCATGGATAATTAAAAAACAGAAAGAGGCCGGAGAAAAGATATCTAAATCGCCTAAGCGTAATTTTGCTGAAGGTGAAGAGTTCTTTTATCTTGGTGATAAATATAATTTGAGAGTGATAGATGATCAGGATGTGCCTTTGAAGCTTGACGGCTGCTTTATGATGTCGCATCAGCATCGTGAACGCGCAAGAGAGATTTTTACAGATTGGTACAGGGACGAGGCAGCCCGGATAATTGCAAAGAGGGCGGAGCTGATCTCAGGCATGTCAGGCCGTGAATATAAAAAGATGAAGATAACATCCGCAAGGAGGCGATGGGGTTCATGCACTACAAAGGGCAATATCAACTTCAGCCTCTTTCTTGTCATGGCTCCGCTGAGGGTCATAGACTATGTTGTTGCTCATGAGATATCGCACCTGTCCGAGCTTAACCACTCTGCTAAATTCTGGAACAAGGTCGGGTCATTGATGCCTGATTTCAAGGAGCAGAAGATATGGCTCAGGGAGAATGGGCATCTGCTGGTTATATAGCAGGACTTTATATACGAACAATTTGATTATGCTATAATTCATCGTCCCAAAAGGCTTAAATTATGTCTGAACTTACCCCTTTAATGAAACAATATCAGCAGGTCAAGCGCAACCATCCGGATGCGATATTATTCTTCCGTCTGGGGGATTTCTATGAGATGTTCGGCCAGGATGCGGTTGTTGCCTCAAAGATCCTTCAGATAACCCTCACTTCCAGAAGCGCGGGCAAGGACGCTAAGATGCCGATGTGCGGGATTCCTCATTTTGCAGCTGACAATTACATCGCAAAACTTATCAATGCGGGCCATAAGGTCGCTATATGCGAGCAGGTCGAGGATGCCAAAGACGCAAAGGGTATTGTGAATAGAGAGGTTGTAAAGGTAGTCACTCCGGGAACATTCCATGCTGACAATCCTAAGGAGAACAATTACATCCTGTCATTCTTTCAAAAGGAGAGCATCTTCGGCATCGCAGTCGCTGATATTACAACTGGCGAGTTCTTTCTTTACGAGACCTTTGACAATCTCGAAGATGAGATTAACAGGTTCCAGCCCAAGGAAGTGCTTTATCCTCTCGGCTTAAAGGACAGCGCAACTGTGGGAACCAGCCTTGATGATTATTTTCTCACGCCTTATGACGACTGGTATTTTGATTACATCGAGGCATATAGAAAGCTCCTGAAACATTTAAATGTTGCCTCTCTTGAAGGCTACGGGTGCGAGGGTATGATCGTTGCCATTTCTGCTGCAGGCGCTTTGATGAACTATCTTGAAGAGACACAGAAGGATGCTGTCTCATTCAGTAAATTAAGCGTGCTGAGGCGCGACTCATGCATGCTGCTTGATGCCGCTACCCAGAGGAACCTTGAGATCACAAAGAATATGAAGAGCGGTGATATCGAGGGCAGCCTGCTTGGCGTGCTTGACGAGACTCTTACTCCCATGGGAGGAAGGCTGCTGAGGACATGGATAGTGAATCCCCTTCTCAGCCCTGATGAAATAAAGACGAGGCAGTCTGCTGTCGGCGCGCTTTTAGAAAGCGGGGCGAAGCTTTCACGGATACATGATCTCCTTGACAGGACAGCTGACATCGAGAGGATAGCTTCCAAAATAAATAACGAAAGCGCCAATGCGCGTGACCTTACGGCGCTGAAGTCTTCTCTGAAGAGTTTCCCAGAGCTGAAGGAAGTTATAAGCAGTATCAGTAATAAGAGGATGTCGGTTCTTTCAGCAAATATTGATGAACTCAATGACCTTATGTCACTGATAGATGGAGCCATTAATGAAGACGCGCCCATGAGCATGAGGGACGGCGGGCTTATTAAGCACGGCTATAATGCCGGGATAGACGAGCTGCGTGATATAAGCGGAAGCGTCAAGGACTTTATCGTAACACTTCAGAAGAGCGAGAGGGAGAAAACAGGTATCTCATCTCTCAAGGTGGGCTTTAACAGGATATTCGGCTATTTCATAGAGATCACAAATACAAACCTCCCTCAGGTCCCTGATCATTATATAAGGAAGCAGACGCTGGTTGGCGGCGAAAGGTTCATAACTCCTGAGCTGAAAGAATATGAGACAAAGATACTCGGAGCTGAAGAGAGGCTCAAGGTTCTGGAGTATGACCTCTTTGTTGAGATAAGGAATGAGGCTGCAAAAGAGGTAGCCCGGCTTCAGAAGAGCTCTTCAGCCATAGCAGAGCTTGATGTGCTTTACTCTCTGGCGCGCGTTGCCAAAAAATACAGCTATGAGTGCCCTGTTGTTGATGACGGTGACAGGATAGAGATAACTGACGGCAGGCATCCTGTTATCGAGAGGCTTGCGTCTGATGAGAGGTTTGTTCCCAATGACGTACTGCTTGATAACGGCGCAAACAATGTCCTGATAATAACCGGCCCCAACATGGCGGGCAAGTCAACATATATGAGGCAGGTGGCGCTCATAGTGCTTATGGCGCAGATGGGCAGCTATGTGCCTGCAGCTTCTGCGAGGATAGGCGTTGTTGACAGGATATTTACAAGGATAGGCGCATCTGATGTGATTACAAAAGGCCAGAGCACATTCATGCTTGAGATGCTTGAGACCGCGAACATACTCAATAACGCGACTGACAAGAGCCTTATCATTTTGGATGAGGTTGGCAGGGGAACAAGCACATTTGACGGCATAAGCATCGCATGGGCTGTTGTTGAATACATAGCGAACAGGCTTCATTCAAGGACCCTCTTTGCGACGCATTACAATGAACTTACGGAACTCTCTATAGTTTTAGACGGAATAAAGAACCTCAATGTTGCAGTAAAAGAGTGGGGCGAAGAGATAATTTTCTTAAGAAAGATAGAAGAAGGCCCGGCTGACAAGAGCTACGGCATACAGGTAGCGAGGCTTGCGGGCCTTCCTCAAGATGCTATTACGAGGGCGAAAGAGATACTCTCAAACCTTGAGAAGTCCGAGCTGAACGAACTCGGCGCGCCGAAGCTTGCATATTCATCTGACGCTGAGCGCTCTAAAAAAAGCTCTGTCGGACAGCTTGACCTCTTTACCACACAGGCAGACCCTGTGCTAAAGGAGATACTCGGGCTTGATGTTATGAGCATGACCCCGATCGACGCGCTTAATAAGCTGTATGAGATAAAGAGACGGCTTTCGGATAAGGGCGGAAAGACATCGTGAGGCTTTCAACTCTGCATTGATTTTCGTTTTAACGCTGAATCTCCCCTCCAAAGCCTTATTGATATTTTAATGTTATTATATTAAGCTTTTTTTGGTATTCTGCTATAGGTTTTAGAGCCATAATAAAAGGAAATAACCATGATAGATAAAAGATATAATCCTGAAGATGTTGAGAAGAAGTGGTATAAGGAATGGCTTGAGAAGGGCTACTTCAAGGCTGAGTCGAAGAGTGACAAGCCTTCTTACTGCATAGTCATACCTCCGCCGAATGTAACAGGCTCTCTCCACATGGGCCATGCGCTTGATATAACGCTTCAGGACATAATGATAAGGTGGAAGCGTATGTCAGGCTTCAACACCCTCTGGCTGCCGGGCACTGACCACGCGGGCATCGCCACACAGAATGTCGTTGAGAAGGACCTTGTGAAGCACGGCACAAACAGGCATGCGCTTGGCCGCGAGAAGTTCATTGAGAAGGTCTGGGAGTGGAAGAAGCTTCACGGCGACAGGATAATCAGCCAGCTCAAGAGCATGGGCGCGTCATGCGACTGGAGCAGGGAGAGGTTCACTCTTGACGCAGGTTTATCAAAAGCGGTCAGAGAGGTCTTTATAAGGCTCTATGAAGAGGGGCTTATCTACAGAGGCGAGTATCTTATCAACTGGTGCCCGAGATGCCATACCGCTCTCTCTGACCTTGAGGTCGAGCATGAGGACAGGCAGGGGAAGCTCTATTATATAAAATATAACCTTGCCGGTGAAGAAGGGCATCTCGTTGTTGCTACTACAAGGCCTGAGACATTTCTCGGCGATACCGCCGTAGCTGTTAATCCTGATGATGCACGGTACATGCATCTTATCGGCAAAAAAATAAGGCTTCCGCTTATAAACAGAGAGATAATTGTCATAGCGGATGAATTTGTTGATTCATCATTCGGCACCGGCGCTGTAAAGGTGACTCCTGCGCACGACCCGAATGACTTTGATATGGGACAGAGGCATGGCCTGCAGTTCATTAATATCCTGAACGGCGACGGCACAATGTCTGAAGCAGCAGGTCGTTACAAGGGGCAGGACAGGTTTGAGTGCAGGAAGAATGTTCTCAAAGACCTTGAAGACGCAGGCCATCTTGAGATGGTCAAGGATCACGACCATGCGATAGGCCACTGCTACAGGTGCAGGACGGTTGTTGAACCGTTTCTCTCAAAGCAGTGGTTTGTCAAGATCAAGCCTCTTGCGGAAGAAGCGATAAAATCTGTTAAGGAAGGCAGCGTAAAGATAATCCCTTCCGGCTGGGAGAACAGTTACTTTGACTGGATGGAGAATATAAAGGACTGGTGCATATCAAGGCAGATATGGTGGGGACACCGTATCCCTGTCTGGTACTGCGGGGCATGCGGTGAGGTCATCGTATCGGCTGAGACCCCAACGCAGTGCAAGTGCGGAAGCATGGAATTAAAGCAGGATGAGGATGTGCTTGATACATGGTTCTCATCAGCGCTCTGGCCTTTCTCAACACTCGGCTGGCCTGACGATACTGATGACCTTAAGACCTTCTATCCCACAGATGTTCTGATAACAGGTTTTGACATACTCTTCTTCTGGGTAGCGCGCATGATCATGATGGGCGAGAAGTTCATGGGCAAGGAACCCTTCAGGCACACATATATCCACGCGCTTATCAGGGATGAAGAAGGCAAGAAGATGAGCAAGTCTAAAGGCAATGTTGTTGACCCTCTTGAACTGACAGGCGAGTTCGGCACGGATGCGGTTCGCTTCACGCTTGCCGCTTATGCCGCGCAGGGCAGGGATATAAAGTTCTCAAAGAAGAAGGTCGAAGGGTACAGGCACTTCATTAATAAGATATGGAATGTTTCAAGATTCATATCTATGAATATTACTGACGACACCGTCATATTGCCTGTTAAAGAACTTAAGAACCTCAGCCTACCGAGCAGGTGGATATTGAGCCGCGTCTCTGCTGTAAGCGAAGATGTTAATAAATCACTTGAAGAGTACAGGTTCAATGATTCTGCCGGCATACTCTACCAGTTCATGTGGCATGAACTCTGCGACTGGTATGTTGAGATGATAAAGCCTGAACTTTACAGTGATGATACTGCGTCGAAGAACTCAGCGGTCAGTGTTCTTGTTCACACCTTTGAGGCAACTCTCAGGCTTATGCACCCGCTCATGCCTTTTCTCACTGAGGAACTCTGGCAGGACTGTACTGTTAAGGACAAAGCAGAGAGCATCTGCATCAGCAGATACCCGACAGCCAGTGACGGCATCCCTGACCCTGAGGCTGAAAGAAAGATGAAGGTGATAATGGATGTTGTCACAGGCATAAGGAATATCAGAGGCGAACTCAACCTCTCACCCGGCCTTCAGCTGACAGCCATGATAAGAACTATGGAAGGTGCAAAGGCTGTCATAGATGAGAACATAACTTACATAACAAAACTTGCAAAGGCTGATATCGAGACAGGTGATGATATCGTATCGCCTGAAGGCGCGGCAACTTCAATAAGGCCGTCTATGGAGATATATGTTCCTCTTAAGGGCTTGTTTGATATTGATGCAGAGTTAAGCAGATTGAGCAAGGAGATGTCCAAGGTTCAGGAGACATTTGCCTTTATTGACAAGAAGCTTTCCAATGAGGGATTTGTCAGCAAAGCGCCTGAGGCAGTTGTTGAGGAGAACAAGGCTAAGCACTCTGAACTAAAGGATAAAATAGATTCCATTAAAGAGAACATCGATAAACTTAAAGAGTGGAAGAAGTCTGATGGCTAGCAGTATAAAAAAGAGTTCAGCTTATATTGACGCGGCCATCAGGAATGCGCTTAACGAGGATATCGGCTCGGGTGATGTGACAACATCTTCTGTTATACCTAAGGGTCATAAAACAAAGGCTGTTTTTGTAGCCAAGCAAGACTGTATTATTTCAGGGCTGCCTTTTGCAAAAAGGACGTTTGAACTTTTAGATCCTGGTGTGAAGTTCAGCGTGATTAGAAAAGAAGGGAGCAGGCTGAAAAAGGGAACAGCATTTGCCAGTGTAAGCGGAGACACGTCGAGCATACTCATGGCTGAGCGTGTAGCTCTGAACCTTCTACAGCGTATGTCAGGCATAGCCACACTCACAGGCAAATATGTCAATGCTGTGAAACGGCACAAGGCAAGAATAGTCGACACCAGAAAGACAGCGCCGGGGCTGAGGTTATTTGATAAGTATGCCGTAAAAACAGGCGGGGGTCATAATCACCGATTCGGCCTCTTTGATGCTGTTCTTATAAAGGACAATCATATTGATGCAGCCGGGGGAGTGTGCAGGGCGGTTGAACTTGCGAAACGGAATGCCGGTAAGTCACTAATAATAGAGGTTGAAACAAGGAATATCACTGAAGTCAGGGCGGCATTATCTGCCGGCGCGGATATCATAATGCTTGATAATATGCCGCTCCATAATATTAAAAAAGCTGTAGATATTATCCGTTCTATAATGCCGAAAACCATCATTGAAGCATCCGGCGGCATCAATTTAGATAATGTAAATTCAGTGGCGGCAGCCGGTGTGGACCTCATATCAGTAGGGGCTATTACCCATTCCGCGCAAGCCTCTGACATAAGTATGAAGGTACTGCCTCGTTGACAATCAGCTGAATCAGACAATATAATTAATACCACTTTTAATTTTAAAGGCGTTGCAATGAAGATCCTTGTATATGATATCCCTTCCGAAGGGTTGGAAAAAGAGTTTGATATTCCGATCTCTCTTGAGGATGGCGGAATAGAGAAGACAGCTCATGTAACTATGAGTGTAATGAAGTATGGGGACAGTGTCCATATCGAAGGACATGCCGGCATGACGGCTACGCTGTCCTGCAGCCGCTGCCTGGAAGAATTTCCATATTCCATGGATGTTGATTTTTCGGATGAGTATGTCCCTGATACCGAGATCGCCCGGGCAAGCGAGCATGAGCTCGGCAGCGATGAACTGAATATCGGGTATTACAGCAATGATGAAATAGATGTTAAGGAACTTATCAAGGAGCAGATGCTCCTGCAGGTTCCCATAAAGCAGTTATGCAGGCCTGACTGCAGGGGGATATGTTCCAAATGCGGCATAGACCTCAATACCGGGTCATGCGCATGCAAAGAAGAGGAAATCGATCCGAGATTAGCCAAGCTCAGCGAGCTGAAGAATAGATTAAAAAAATGAAAGGAGTACAAAATGCCAAATCCAACATCCAGACACAGTAAAGCCAGAAGAGACAAAAGACGCGCTAACTGGAAGCTGACACTTTCCAGTATCGCTCTCTGTCCTGAGTGCCAGGAGCCTACTCTCCCTCACAGGGTCTGTCAGAGCTGCGGTAAGTACAGGGGCAAGAAAATAATTGAAGTTGTTGAAAAAGAACTTGCATGAGGATATCCCTTGACGCAATGGGCGGAGACCACGCCCCTGCTACAACGGTTCAGGGAGCAGTAGAGGCGGTCAGAGAGTGTAAAGACCTCACAGTAATCCTTGTCGGCGACGAAGTTGAACTGGGCAGAGAGATTGCGAAGAGAAAATTCAGTTCCGAACGGATAATCATAAAGCATGCCTCACAGGTAGTCGGAATGGGCGAGCCCCCGATGACTGCTGTCAGGCGCAAGAAGGATTCATCCATAAGCGTAGCGTTAGAGCTTGTGAAAACAGGCGAGGCCGATGCCATGGTAAGCGCGGGGAATTCCGGCGTTGTCATGGCTACAGCGCTTTTTAAGCTGGGCAAGATCCCCGGAGTTGACAGGCCTGCCATTGCAACCATTATGCCTGCGTTAAAGGGAAATTTCTTTCTGCTTATCGATGCGGGCGCAAATGTCGACTGCGACCCTATGAATTTATACCAGTTTGCGATCATGGGCGAGGCTTATATGAGGAAGGTCTTTCATATAGAGAACCCGAAGGTCGGGCTGCTTGGTATCGGCGAAGAGGATGCAAAGGGGAATGAGCTTACCAAAGAGGCTTTCAAGCTCCTTAAGAATTCTAACTTCAATTTCATCGGCAATGTTGAGGGCAAGGAGATATATAAGGGCGAGGCCCATGTTGTGGTTTGCGACGGCTTTGTCGGCAACATAGCCCTAAAGATAAGTGAAGGGCTGGCAGAGGCGATATCCAAGATGCTCCAGCACGAGATATCGATCAGCCTGTCAGGCAGGATAGGCTACCTCTTTATGAAGGGTGTATTTGCCAAATTCAGAAAGAAGACCCACTATGCCGAATACGGCGGCGCACCGCTTTTAGGTCTGAACAAACCCTGCATCATCAGCCACGGCCGTTCAAGCGCAAAGGCGATCAAGAACGCGATAATAGTAGCTGCTGAATATTATAACACCGGAGTATCTGATCTCATATCACAAGAATTCAGTTCCAGTATCTCCAGGGAGGAGAAGCTTGCCTCTGCGGAGTAGAATCACCGGAACCGGTTCATACCTGCCTGAAAAAGTTCTCACCAACTTTCAGCTTGAAAAGATGGTTGACACGTCTGACGACTGGATCACCGAGCGGACAGGCATCAAAGAGCGGCGTGTCGTAAGCAAGGATGAGGTCACCTCAGATCTTTGCCTCAAGGCTTCAAAGATAGCACTCAAGAGTGCGGGGCTGAAGCCTTCTGATATCGACATGATAATAGTCACGACGATGAGCGGTGATATGCCGATGCCCTCTACCGCCTCAATCCTTCAGGGAAAACTCGGAGCGAAGAACGCGGCTGCCTTTGATATTAATGCCGCATGCAGCGGTTTTCTCTACGGGCTTTCAGTTGCAGACAGCTTTATAAGGAGCAAGACATCCAAAAAACTCCTCCTTGTCAGCGCTGAGGTCAATTCTAAGTTTCTCGACTGGGAGGACAGGTCGACGTGCGTTATATTTGCAGACGGAGCCGGAGCCGTTGTGATGGAGCCGACTACGGGCAAGCACGGCATATTATCAACCCGCCTTTTCTCTAACGGCGAATTATGGGACCTGATAACGATTCCGGGCGGAGGCTCACAGCATCCTCCCACAGAAGCGAGCGTGAAGAAGAAGATGCACTTTATACAGATGAAGGGCAATGAGACATTCAGGGTCGCGGTCAAGACGCTGGAGCAGCTGGTCGTTGATACACTTAAGGCTGATAAGATAAAAGCCTCGCAGCTTTCACTTCTTATACCGCATCAGGCAAACATAAGGATCATACAGGCTACTGCCAAGAGGCTCGGCCTCTCCATGGATAAGGTGTTTGTCAATCTTGAAAAATACGGAAATACCTCAAGCGCCTCCATCCCCATAGCCCTTGATGAAGCGCTCAGGAGCAACAGGATAAAAGAGGGCGACTATATAATGCTTGAGGCATTCGGCAGCGGGCTCACCTGGGCATCATCATTGATCAGGTGGTAGGCTGGTCAAAACTGCAAATAATTGTGGAAGTATCTGACTGAAATAATATAAACTATTCCCGTTTGTATCGTTAGAATATACACATTATATATCTGAATCTTATGGAGGAAACTCAATGAATTATTTTTTAAATGAAGAACAGGAGATGATCAGGGACCTCACTCGCCGTATCGCCGAGGAGAAGATAGTTCCTGTCAGGTCGGAGCTGGATGAGAAGGAAGAGTTCCCCTGGGAGATAATGAAGGTGCTTGCGCAGTCAGACCTCTTCGGGCTTTTCATTCCTGAGGAATACGGAGGGCTCGGCATGGGATCGCTTGAGCTTGCAATAGCCATAGAGGAACTCAGCAGGGCGTGCCTCGGTGTGGCAACGTCATATTCAGCAAACGCGCTTGGTTTTCTGCCGATAATCCTTAGCGGTTCTGATGAGCAGAAGAAGCAGTTCCTTCCTGCTATAGCAGCAGGCAAGAGGCTGGTGGCTTTTGCTCTTACCGAGGCAAACGCAGGCAGCGATGCTGCAGGGGTTCAGACGACCGCGGTCAAAGAAGGTAATGAATATGTGCTTAACGGCACGAAGCAGTGGATCACCAACGGCGGAGAGGCTGAGATAAATACTGTTGTCGCGATGACAAACAAGAGCAAGGGCACTCGCGGTGCATCCATGTTCATTGTTGAACACGGGACAAAGGGTTTCACTTACGGCAAGAAAGAAAACAAACTCGGTATAAGGGCTTCATCCACAAGGGAGCTTGTCTTTGACAACTGCCGTATACCGGCGGAGAACATTATAGGAAAAGAGGGCATGGGCTTTATAATTGCCATGAAGACCCTTGACATCGCAAGGAACGGGGTCGGTGCTCAGGGCGTAGGTGTTGCGCAGGGAGCGCTTGACGCAGCTCTTGCATTTGCAGTTGAGAGGAGACAGTTCGGCCAGGCGATAAGCAGCTTCCAGGCGATCCAGCACATGCTCGCGAATATGGCGACAGAGATAGAGGCTGCAAGGGCGCTCGTCTATTCAGTGGCAAGGCATATTGACGGCGGGGAAAAGGATATAAGCAAGGTCTCTGCAATGGCAAAGCTCTTTGCAAGCGATGTTGCTATGAGGGTGACTGTTGACGCCGTTCAGATCATGGGTGGTTCCGGATATATGAAAGAGTATCCTGTTGAGAAGATGATGCGCGACGCAAAGATACTCCAGATCTATGAAGGCACGAATCAGATACAGCGCAATGTCATCGGACAGGCGCTGGTGAAAGAGACTAACAAGAAGAAGTAGAATAAGCGGCTGAGATTTGACATTCATGGCGGAAGAGATTATTCCGTGATAGAATGAAGACATGAAAAGCGTCAAGCCTTTCTTTTTATTATTTCTACTCTTATCCTTTTTGAGCATCAGCAATGGATGTACTATGCTGCCGGACGTTTCTGAAGTGATCGATGAAACGCCGGCCGGCCAGAAACCCCGTCAGATCGTTTCATCCAAAGGACTGCTATCTCCAGAAAAAAGCAAGGCTATCATGGAACGGCTGAAGCTGTCGGTCGACCCGACTGACATTCTGCAGCGCCACCTTGTAGTGGTGGAATCGGTCACCGAAAGCCCGTTGACAAAGGGGAACAAAGTAACTCTGCTTGCCGACGGACAGGCGACCTATGCCGCAATGTTTAAAATCATAGAGAATGCCAAAGACCATATCAATCTTGAAAGCTATATCATCGAGGATGATGAGACAGGCCGTAAATTTGCCGAACTGCTTTTGAAAAAACAGGCTGAAGGGGTTCAGGTAAATATCATCTATGACAGCGTGGGCAGCATGAAAACTCCTGATACTTTTTTTCAGCGCCTGCGCGACAGCGGAATTCAGGTGGTCGGTTTCAATCCGATAAATCCGCTGAAGGCCAATGGGGATTGGGGACTGACACACCGGGACCATCGCAAAATATTGATCATCGACGGCAAAGCCGCAATTACCGGAGGGATCAACATCAGCAAGGTTTATTCGAGCAGCCCTTTCAAACGGAAGAAGAATGAAAAAGCTCCAATTCACTGGCGTGACACAGACATTCAGATCGAAGGCCCTGCCGTTGCTGAATTCCAGAAGCTGTTTCTTGACACCTGGCTGAAGCAGAATGGGCCGAAGCTCTCTGAGAAAAACTATTTCCCTGTCCTGAAAGAAGCGGGTAATTCCCTGGTGCGTGTGGTCGGCAGCACCCCCGGAGAGGACAACCGTCTCACTTTTATTATGTATGTGTCTGCCATCGTTTTTGCGGAGTCTTCTATTCACATGACGAACTCCTATTTTATCCCTGACGATCAGATAGTAAAGGCGCTTACTGATGCTGCCGGGCGCGGTGTTGACGTAAAGATCATTCTCCCGGGGAACACAGATTCCAAACTGGCATTATATGCGCAGAGGTATTATTACTCCGAGCTTTTGAGGTCGGGAGTGAAGATATACGAACACAGTACTTCCCTGCTGCACGCTAAAACCGCGGTGGTTGACGAGGTCTGGTCAACAGTCGGCTCAACCAACATGGACTTCCTGAGCTTGCTGAAAAATGACGAGGTAAATGCGGTCGTCCTGAGTAAGGAATTTGCCGTAGAGATGGAGCAGATGTTTGTCAGTGACCTTGCGGGTTCCAGAGAGATCCAATGGGATGAGTGGAAAAAAAGGCCTTTGCTGCCGAGGGCCAGGGAGTGGTTTGTTAACTTGTTTGTTCGATGGCTGTAACATCTCTTCATCCTGGGCATGTGAATTATAAGTATAAGAGCATAAACTTTCTAAAATTCTTCCTCTTCACTGCCGCAGCTGCGATTATTTTTTTTGCCGGTTTTGCTTCAGCTGTTGAAAAGCCCCTGCAGAACGAAGACATCCTTCTTGAGACTTATCAAAAGAACATGGCCCGGCTGGAGAAAAACAGCTTCGGCATTCCTCTTTTTCTGGAGTCCTTTGAGCAAGGCCACAGGGTGAATGTGGATGTCTATGGGATATTTGATCATCCATTCAGCAGTGTTGTCAACGTGCTCAAGGTTCCGGCGAACTGGTGCGATATCGTGTCCCTCAATCCAAATGTCAAGGCATGCACCTACAGGGAACTGCCAGGAACATGGCTGCTGACCTTTTTCATCGGCCGAAAAGGATATCAGACCACTGAAGATGCGCGTCAAGTCATTTACCGATACCGGAAAGTTGATCAGCAGCAGAAGTATCTTGATATTATTTTGAATGCTGATGAAGGCCCTTTCGGCACAAAGGACCACAGCATGAGGTTCGAGGCACTGTCACTTGAAGGTGGAAAGACCTTTATCCATGTCAGTTATTCATATAACGACAGTGCTGCGCTTCGCCTCGCGGAAAAAGGATATTTTGCAACACTCGGCAGGGGCAAGGTCGGATTCACAGTAGCCGGAACAGACATAAACGGCAGGCCTGTCTATATCGGCGGTCCGCGCGGCGCGATCGAGCGAAATGCTGTCCGGTATTATTTAGCTATCGAGTCTTTTATGAATACTCTTGAATATCCTGAAAACAGCCGCTTCAGCATGAGGATAAGAGAGTGGTATGATCTCACAGCCCGCTACAAGAAACAGCTTTTTGACCTTGAGAAAAAGGACTACATCACATTTAAGACAAAAGAGCATATAAACCAGTTAGTACTACAGCGATCTATCGGGAATGGCCGACAGCAGGTGCATTAAGCAGGGGAGTTACTCTGAAGGCTGCTGTACAGCTCCGTTATAAAAGACATCGCATCTGCCGCCTTGAACAAAGCGTTTAGCCTTCCTGTAGAGGTCGAAGACCGGTTCTGCAAGGGACCCGACAGCATTCACCTTGCCGATCTCGGGACTGCCGAAAGGGCCGCTGATGTTTTGTTTGAATTTTGCGCATCCCTTGTCATCGAGAAGCGCCACTGTTACTTTGTCATAGCGTCCTCTGACAAGGTCGAGTTTGCCTTTAAGAGCAACCCGATTATGGTCAGTCGAAAGTGCGCAGTCCGTGGCGTCTGCCACACCGCCCCTGACCTCCCAGTGAGAGAGGAAATGCGTGATGGTTCCCTGTCCTTCCTGTGCATGCAGATAGAGATCACCATAACGGTATCCCTTTAGAGCAACAGTGCTCATGACGGCAACCGTGCCGATAGGGCCGGCGATGAAGAAAGCGCCAAGGTCTACGAGGTTAAACTTCTGGCTCTTTTCGTACGAAGATAGTACCTTGTCGAGATTCATTGTATAAATGACAAGATTATCGCCCCTGAGAGAAAAAGTACCATCCATGCCGCTCATCATATCTCTAGCTCCTTTTTCTTCTATCGTTATGTATGCATGCAGGTCACCCTTGCCGCCGATAACCTTTTTTGCGCCGAAGAACTTCTCAAATTCCGAGAAGTCCAGCGCCAATATCTGAAATTTGACCGTATACTTTGCGTCGGTTCCTGACTTGTCTGCAGTAAGATATCCTTCAGCCTTACCGCCGAAGATATCCATGTTAAGTGAAGTGAGGTATGTCACTCCATTCTCCACTTTTATAAGACTGCTGAGATTGTCGATCTTGAGTTCCTTATTTAGTACTTCCTTGCAGGTCAGGTTTCCCGTGAAGGAGATATTCTTTGCGATATCTCCTGATGAATCTCCGATCACAAGATCCTTGACAGCCATATTGATATTTTTCAGCTCGGTTTTTTCACCGGCCTTCTTATCAAAGTAGACAAAGGAACTGACGGCAAGAGGTTCGAAATTGTATACACCCCTTACCGCCCTTACGGAAGACTTGAGATTCTCGATCCTGAAGTTTGTCTGCAGCACCTGACTGCTGCTGAAGTCTCCTGTGAACGAGGCGTTCTTTAAAAAGTCAGCTGCGTTATTTCCTGCCTGGATATCTTTGATCGCCAGATCGAGATCTCTAAACTCTGTCTTTTCACCAGTCTTCTCGTCGAGATAGAGAAGTGTTCCTTTGGACATCTTGAGCTTATACAAACTGAAGACTACTCCGAACTGCCCTTCAGCCGATATCTTTTCAGTGCTTTCAAAATTATATTTCCCATATGCGTCCTTCACGATACTGACAACCGGTTTGACAAGCTCGCACCCGGTGATCTTGAGCTGCTTCTTCAGCAGGGGCATCAGCTCCCCAGCCAGCTTAAGGCTTTCAAGGGTAGCGATTTCGACTTTCTTGTTGGTGATGTAGATGTTCTTTGCCGATACGCCAAAAGGGAAGACAGAGAGCTCCATCTTCCCTTTTATCCTGACCTCCAGCCCGGTCGCTCCAGAGACAGCGGCCTCGATACGGGGCCTGTAGGAATTTATATCAAAAGTGAGGACGAAAACGACTGCTGCGAGAACAAGTGCTGCGGCGCTGACGCCAATGACATAAAGGACTTTTTTCATCTTCGAATTCATTGTAGGAATACTATACTCTGTATAGCCAAAAAAAGTTATAAGGTTACATGTAAGGCTATCATACAATGGTTTACGCGTCAAACAGCTGTCTGTCTTTAGTGATGCTTTGGGTAAATATATAATAATGCTGATATACTTGCCCTTATGAAAGATAAATCAAAACAAGGAAGTTCGAAGAAAGAACCCGCCAAAGAGATAACAGCGCATACCCCACCCAAACAACCAGAAAGTCAAAGCAGCACTGGCAGTACGATCCCTATCGTTGACATCACCGACCGCAGGCTGGCAGGAGAAGCGTTGCAGAGCGCGATCTTCAACAGCGCCAACTTTTCGAGCATTGCAACGGACGCGAAGGGCGTCATCCAGATCTTCAACGTAGGCGCCGAGCGCATGCTGGGATATGCGGCAGCTGATGTGATGAACAAGATCACGCCGGCTGACATCTCTGATCCGCAGGAAGTTATTGCGCGCGCCAAGGCGTTGAGCGCTGAACTCGGAACTTCGATAACTCCGGGCTTTGAAGCATTGGTCTTCAAGGCATCGCGCGGCATAGAGGACATATACGAACTGACCTATATCCGTAAAGACGGCAGCCGCTTTCCGGCAGTCGTATCGGTCACTGCGCTGCGTGACGCGCAAAACGCGATCATCGGCTATCTGCTGATCGGCACAGACAACACGGCGCGCAAGCAGGCGGAAGAGGCGCTGCTCAAGGCAGGTGCGTTGCAGAGCGCGATCTTCAACAGCGCCAACTTTTCGAGCATCGCCACTGACGCAAAGGGCGTCATCCAGATATTTAACGTAGGAGCCGAGCGCATGCTGGGATATGCGGCAGCTGATGTGATGAACAAGATCACGCCGGCTGACATCTCTGATCCGCAGGAAGTTATTGCGCGCGCCAAGGCGTTGAGCGCTGAACTCGGAACTCCGATAACTCCGGGCTTTGAGGCGTTGGTCTTCAAGGCATCGCGCGGCATAGAGGACATATACGAACTGACCTATATCCGTAAAGACGGCAGCCGCTTCCCAGCTGTAGTATCGGTCACTGCGCTGCGTGACGCGCAAAACGCGATCATCGGCTATCTGTTGATCGGTACCGACAACACGGCGCGCAAGCAGATCGAAGCTGAGAAACAGCATTTGCTCGATATTCAGGAGGAGACGCATAAAGAACTGCAGCGTACCAACTTCACCTTGCAGGTCAGCGAGGAAAGGCTCGCGGTTACGCTCAACTCCATAGGCGATGCAGTGATAGCCACTGATGCAGCAGGGCGTGTGACGCTTATGAATCCCCTTGCCGAACGGCTCACGGGCTGGAAGCGGGCGGAGGCCATCGGCCGACCGGTGGACGATATTTTTCACATCATCAACAAGGAAACCCGTCAACCCGCCGTTATCCCGGTAATAGAAACCCTGGCGCATGGCACGATACAGGGCCTTGCCAACCACACGGTACTGATCGCACGGGGCGGCAGCGAGTGCGATATCGCTGACAGCTGCGCGCCTATACGCGACCGCGACGGCCAGGTGATCGGCGCTGTTCTGGTCTTCCGCGATGTCACAGGTGAATATGCCGCGCAGCAGGCATTGCACGACAGCTCTCAGGCGCTGCAGGAAAAGAACATTGAACTTGAGAAATCCAGGCTCACGGCGGATAAAGCCAACCTTGCGAAATCCGAATTCCTTTCCAGCATGAGCCATGAGCTGCGATCTCCGCTCAATGCGATACTCGGTTTCGCCCAATTAATGGAAACGAGTTCGCCGCAGCCGACGCCAGCACAAAAGGCCAGTATAGACCAGATCCTTAAAGGAGGATGGTATCTGCTGGAGCTGATCAATGAAATTCTCGATCTCGCGCTTATCGAGTCAGGCAGGTTGTCGCTGTCTCCGGAACCCATGTCGCTGGTAGATGTGATGCTCGAATGCCAGGAGATGATAGAACCACAGGCGCAAAAAAACGGTATCCGTATGAGTTTCCCCGCGTTCGAGATACCTTACTTTGTTCATGCCGATAGAACCAGGGTGAAGCAGGTTCTGATCAACCTGCTTTCCAACGCGATCAAATATAACCGCGCCAAAGGGGCGGTCGAAGTTACATGCGCCCCTGGCGCAGCACAACGCATACGCATCAGCGTGCGGGATACTGGTGAAGGATTGTCTCCTCAAAAACTCGAACAGCTTTTTCAGCCGTTCAACCGTCTCGGACAGGAGGCAAACGCAGAGGAAGGCACCGGCATCGGACTGGTGGTGAGCAAGCGTCTTGTCGAATTAATGGGTGGAGAGATCGGTGTTGAAAGCACTGTCGGGAAGGGCAGCGTATTCTGGGTCGAACTGAACGCGGCTGTTGAACCGCAGCTTATGGCCGGCGAAGCCGAACCTCGTACATCAGGTGAAGCGCGTGAACAGCATGGCGCAGCGATGCGCACCCTGCTGTATGTAGAAGACAACCGTGCAAACATGCAGCTGGTCGAGCAGCTTGTCGCACGACGTTCCGATCTCCGCCTTTTGGGCGCTGGGGACGGCAGGCAGGGCATCGCATTGGCGCGCATACATCAGCCTGAGGTGATCCTGATGGACATCAACCTGCCCGGCATGAGCGGTATCGAGGCGCTGAAGAGCCTGCGTGAATATCCTACAACTGCGCACATTCCCGTCATAGCCATCAGCGCCAATGCAATGCCGCATGATATCAGCAAAGGACTGGATGCGGGATTCTTCAGCTATCTCACCAAGCCGATCAATGTGATAGATTTCATGAATACGCTGGATAAGGCGCTGGAATTTGCTAAAAAAGGATCAGACTCTAAATCAATATGATGGTAAGTGATGCTGATATTCTTAATGCAGGCATTCTGATCGTTGATGATCAGGTAGCAAATGTGCAGCTACTCGAGCAGATGCTGAGCAGCGCCGGCTACACGAACATTACATCTACGATGGACCCGCATGCTGTCTGCGGCATGTATCGCGATAACCGCTATGACCTGATCCTGCTTGATCTCCTTATGCCCGGCATGGATGGATTTCAGGTGATGGAAGCATTAAAGGCGATCGAAACGGACGGCTACCTTCCAATCCTCGTGATCACAGCCCAACCTGGGCACAAGCTGAGGGCGCTTGAAGCAGGCGCAAAGGATTTCATCAGCAAACCCATTGATCTCCTCGAAGTAAAGACACGCATCCGCAATATGCTCGAAGTGCGCTTGTTGTACAAGAAGATAGAGAATGACAACAATGTGCTGGAAGAACGGGTGAGGGAAAGGACCGCATCTCTTGCAGAAGAGATCGAGAAGGTCAGGCAGTTAAAAGACCAGTTGCGTGATGAGAACATATACCTTAAGGAAGAATTTAATTTATTGCACTCACACAAGAACATCGTGGGCAACAGTGAAGCGATAAAGACTGTGCTGAAGCAGATAGAACAGGTTGCGGGAACAGAGTCAACGGTCTTGATACAGGGCGGGACAGGCACCGGAAAGGAACTGGTCGCAAACGCTATCCATGGCATCAGCTCCCGAAAGGACCGGCTCATGATCAAAGTCAACTGTGCAGCCCTGCCGCCGACGCTCATCGAAAGTGAACTCTTCGGCCGCGAGAAGGGCGCCTTTACCGGCTCGATATCAAAGCAGATAGGCCGTTTTGAGCTTGCGCATACTTCAACTATTTTTCTTGATGAGATTGACTCACTGCCGCTGGAACTTCAGGCAAAGCTGCTTCGTGTATTGGAGAGCGGAGAATTTGAGCGACTGGGCAGCCCAAAGACCATGAAGGTTGACGTCAGGATAATTTCTGCTACGAACTGTGATCTTGGCAAGGCTGTTATTGATGGCAGATTCAGGCAAGACCTTTACTATCGTTTGAATGTCTTTCAGATCGATGTGCCGCCTCTTCGCGAACGCCGGGAGGATATACTGCCGCTCGTATGGTCTTTTGTGCAGGAGTTTTGCAAGAGGATGGGCAAGCGTATCGAATCAATACCGCAGAAGAGCGTTGAAGCCCTGCAGGCCTATCCATGGCCGGGCAACATAAGGGAACTGAAGAATGTTGTTGAACGTGCGATGATAATCACAACCGGGCCTGTGCTGCATCTGGATATACCAAAGATCGCGCATTCAAGCGCAAACCAGTCCGAGACTCTCGAAGATGCAGAGAAACAGCACATCATCGACGCGCTGAACACAACCGGATGGCGGGTAAGCGGCAAGGACGGGGCGGCAAAGATATTAGGCATCAATCCAAAGACGCTTGAATCGAGGATGCAAAAGCTCGGCATCCAGAGAAATAAGAAAAACATCTGATAAAAGTTCAGCACGACATTCCGCATTATTCAGGTTCAAGCTGCACATATCATTGACATACAATATATAATTTGATAAACATATATATAAATCATGACAAAACAAACTGCAAAAAAACCGGCGCGTTCCAAAGCAGCGAATAAAATAAAACGAGCCCTATGGGGGGGGGGGGGGGGGGGGGGGGGGGGGGGGGGGGGGGGGGGGGGGGGGGGGGGGGGGGGGGGGGGGGGGGGGGGGGGGGG